>CP030869.2 GCA_004010835.2 Oenococcus sp. UCMA 16435 | reverse complement strand
CCTGTAAAAGGGCTGGTTAGAAGCTAGAAAGAGAAGCAAGATGATCAAAAGCATCCGGGTCATAATCTCCTACATCTCCTTCGAAAAACTCAGAAAATTCTGAAAATGGATTTGCCTTTTCTTCCAAAATTTGTTCCTTAGAAAGCGACGCAAATCTATTGGCTAATTCCTTACGCTTTTTCCTCCCTTCATCTCTTGCCTGTTCAAATCTTTTTTTCATGTCTACAAGCTGTAGCAAATCATTCTTATTTAATTTCTTACCCTTAAATTGTTTATCCGTAACAAGATTATCTGCTTTCAAATTATTCATGTAATAAAAAGAAGGTTTACTCTGCAAATTATTATTAAAATCCTGAAAATCGCAGTCAACTTTAACAAAATTAATTCGATCATCTAAAATCGAAGCAGCTGTTAGCTGGCCTCCTCTAGAAAGAAAATCAACCTTTCTAGACATTTTTTCAGTTTTAGCTTTAGCAAGTTCTCTTCTGAAAAGATTTATTTTATCGCCCATCTTATCTAACTTATCTTGATCATAGTGAGAAGGAGAAGGAGGAGAATAATGATACCGTTCAAAAGTGCTTTTAATAATATTCAAATCTTTAATTGTAGAAGCATGGCCACGAGATTTTTCCTTAGCAATTAAATCATCAACCAATGATAGAAAGTCATCTGCAGAACGAAGTGGCTCGAATAATTCCACAGCTTCTTTCAAAAAACGAATGTCCATTCTAGCTTTAGGTCGATCTTTAACGCAGATACCTCTAAAACCAGAAAAAAGGCGTCTTTCAAAATCAGCAATAATAGAATCACTTGGAAAAATAATTTGTTTAAAAAGGTTTTCGTTATTCAAGTAAACTTCAATCGCAGGAAGAGGCCTTAATTCAGAATCAGAAGGTTTAACAAAAGAATGGCTTTCTTTGTCATAGCCAGTTAAAAAAGAAACTGTCAAGCCACGCTTTAAACTGTCAACGTCAAACTGTAAAGAAGTGACAAGGCTTGGATATCGGCGAGAAAAAGCAGAAACATTTCTCAATAAGCCATAAGACGGATGACGCTTAATTCCATGCAAAAATTCGTAAGCTTCATCATAAGCAGAGACATGCCACTTATCTTTTGGATTCAAAGCAACTAAGGCATCAGGCTTCAAGACATACTTGGTTAAATCAGAAATACTATCAGACAAACCGTCTTTATCGAATTGATTACCGCCAACAAATTGATAAGAAGCTTGCAAGTCAAAGCCTTTGATATCAGTCTTAAAACTATCGCCAGTGATCTCACTCCAATGTTTATAAATAGCTTTTTTCTTGCTAATAAGATCCTCATCAGGGTCGACCAGAAGAACAATATGAACATGAAAATGAAATAGACCGTGACTATTATGTTTAGATAAACGTTCTCTTAAGGTCTGCTTATCGCCAAAGGTAAGTTCCCAAGAAGCAACTGAACCCAAAGTATTCATAACAGTCTTGTGTGTATTATCCGAGCAATCAGCCAACCAACGACCAACTAAGCTTTTCATTTTAGAGCCCTGTTCTTGTAAAGAACCCTTGTCAATGTTCTCAGCTGTCAAGGTCATTGTGTAAACACTAGCGTTAACACCCGTCTTTTTAAAATAATCATAATTAGCAAGAAGAATTTGAAAAGAAAGGTTACGAGAATCCTTAGAACTGTCGCAACGCTCCTGAGCAGGGTCTTGGCGAAGACCAGAAGCAAAGGCTAAACTCTTATAAGCATTGCCCCGATGATTGCCGTACATACGCTGAACTTTAACGTCTCCTTGGCTAATAATAGACTTGATATTTGCTGAAGCGGCCTTAGGCAAAGTAGCGTCTAAAAGCTTTTTTCGGGCCATTTGGAGCAAGGCAAAACGATACTCGTAATGAGCCACGTTGGCATACTTGTTAAATAGTCTGGAATCTTTATTTTGAGCTGCTATTTTCATAAAAAAAGTCACCTACCTCTTCCTAGTAAGTGACTTTTACGCTTTAACTTTTCATATTACCTATAGACTAATCCGTCTAAATGTTATAATATTCATTGTTAAAACGTAAGTGATTTGTCCCTCGAAAGACTAATCCGACACTTACGTTTTTTTATTTTATTTTTTTACTCCTAAGTGAAATTATATACTAAAAACTAACCGAAAATTGACGAAAAACTGCTAAAAGCTCCACCAATGCTTCTTTTGGGGCTTTTTTTCTGCAATCAACTTTTCTCCTTCAAGCTCTTTTAACTTAGCTTGAGTAGATGAGTGAAGCTTTTGTTCTTGGTCGAGCATGGTTAAAAGTTTGGAAATAGTTTGACTTTTTTCGTCAATGATCTTCTGATAGTCAATGTCATGGACACTGTCATTAACATTTTTGTCAGGTTTGTAAGGTCTAGAATTAACACTTCTCTGGTTAACAAAACCCTTTAAATCCTCAATTTGCTTGTCATCAAGCTTATAAAGATCGTCATTGTGTAAACCAGCCCTTTGTAAAACCTTGTAAACAGTTTGCCTTGATGCTCCTAGACGCTTGGCTAGCTCTGTCTTATTCATAAAACAAGTATAAAGCTTCAACAAACATAGCTCTAAACTGATAGTTCTAAGAAAACCGGAGCTAAGTGCTATGTATCAAGGCCGACCTCCGGTCGGCTGTCACAAAGAAGAGAGAACCTAGAAAACAAGTCCATCGCCCTCTTGTTCTTGCCGTTCTCTCTCCTGTTTAAGCCTTTTAGCCTTGTCTTTCTTCTCTTTTTCTTTGCCAAGTTTGATATAGCGCTCTTTTTCCTTAAGCTTTTTGTCTTTTTCCTCCAAAGATTCAGCAAAGGCAACAAGATTGTGTGTACGCTCGTCTAATCTTCTACGTTCATCAGCAAGCTCTTTTTCTCTAGTAGTGTCTTTTATTTCTCTTTCAGTCAAAGCCTGCTCTTCTTCGTCTGCTCCATCTTCACGAAAATTAATGTTATCTTCTCGATCATCTAAACGAAGTTCTCTAACTTTAAAAGCTTCCTCATTTTTATTGAAAGCTTCTTTATCTTTATTGAACTTTTCCTTGTCTTTATTGAACTCGTCAATAGAAGAAGCGACCGTATGAGCTACGCTATCAAATTTAGCCATAGTAGCTTTATAAACATTTGGGTCAAGATGTTTGGTCCTACTGTACTCTTCTCCACGTTCCAATTGGAAACCATTAGCTTGTAGTCCCTTAGCCATGTAAGTATGAAAATCAAAAAGCTCTTTTCTATCCCAAAGGGCATCACTACTAAGTTTTCCATTTTTAGTCATAGGCACTAAATCAACATGTAGACCAGGGTGCTGGATACCATTATCGTCAACTTCGTCCAGGTGTAAATAAGAACGCAATACATTTTCTTTGCCATATCTTTCCTGGATTAATTTTGTAGCAGTCCTACCAAAATCTATTTTCTTTTGATCGGTTAGTGTCTGAAAATACTTATCATCAGCTCCTACTACAATTTCTGAGATTAAATTAGCATCACTTCTAATAGCCCGTTTATTATTTGATCTTTGGTTAGTTCTCGCTTTTACATCTTGAGTAAGAGTACCCTTATGATCAATAAATTGAATATTATTCTTTGATAATTCAGGACGTATATTTTTGTTGTTATCGTGCAAATATCTTCTTGAATTATGATTTTCGAGCTTTGATAAATTACCTTTTTTAAAATGTTTAACATGCAAAACTAATTTGTACATGATAGATACCTCCATAAAAAAGAAAAGAAGCAAGCTAATTTCCAAAGGTAAGTTATTAATTAAATTAATCTATCTCCGATAGTCTTAACTTAATTATTTAGCTAATCTGTCTTCGATAAATTGGCTAAAACTAACTTGCTAATGTCAATTAGCCCTAACGTAATAGGGCTAAGCAAGCTTAGACCCTCTACGTAAAGGAGGCTACGCCCCCTTTAAACCCCTGTGCACCTACTTTCTTTATTCGTTTCGTTGAAAAGCGAATAAAGAAAGTTAGG